>NZ_CVTH01000068.1:0-11085 GCF_900005955.1 Pseudomonas sp. 8 R 14
AGGCGACGGCGATGTCGGCCGGGTTGGCCATGGCGCAGCGCATCAGGGGTTCGCCGGTGGCGGGTTCGATCACCGGGATCACGGACCCCGAGGCGGGTATCCAGTCGCCGTTGAACAGGCATTCGGACGCAATGGCCCGCTGTAGCAAGTGGGTGGTTTCAGGTACTGACATGGCAACTCCCGGTTCTTGTAATTGTCATCGCCTGCACAGGGTGCAAACGCCGCATCAAGCCTTGAGCAAAGGCTGTGCCGCTTGCACGCAACAACGCTGACATAAAGCATCGAGGTCTCTGGGACGGGGCCTGGCACACACCGCTCATACCTCACCCGCCAATCGACTGCAAAAACCGCAGCGCTGCCACTTGTTCAATTGATAAGGTTATGTTTAATAACTATCTGAGCAGTTACTCATATCGATCACTCGCTTTGCAGGGGCATAACAATGACTAATCCCCCCAGCGCGCTGCCCGACGACCGGGTGGCCAACGCGCCCTACCATCCGCGCGGTGACAGCCGCCAACTCAGTGACAGCAGCTCGCCCACCCCGGCGGAACTGACCGACTGCCTGTTCTTTTCGCCCGAAGACGGGCGTATCTGGCTCAACGATCAACGCATGGTGTTGCTGCACGGTTCGTCGTTCGGTGCCCTGCGCGCGGAGGTCATCGAACGCCTGGGGCTGGAGCAGGCGCGTGGCCTGTTCACCCGCACCGGTTATGTCTCCGGCGCGCGGGATGCGCGGTTGATCCGCGAGCGCTGGCCACAGGCCGATGCCGCCGCGGTGTTCCGCGCCGGGACCCACCTGCACACCTTGGAAGGCATGACCAAGGTTGAACCGCTGCACTTCAAGTTCGATGCCGATTCGGGGTTCTATGAAGGCGAGTTCCTCTGGCACCACTCCTGCGAGGCCGATGAACACGTGGGCGCCTACGGCATCGGCCAGGACCCGGTGTGCTGGACTGAAACCGGCTATGCGATCGGTTTTGTCAGTGGCCTGTTCGGGCAAATGGTGATTTTCCGCGAGGTGGAATGCCGGGGCATGGGCCACCGCTGTTGCCGGGTGATCGGCAAGACCGCGGAGCAATGGGGTGACGTCGAGCAGGACCTGCGTTACCTGAATGTGTCCCAGGCCGTCGCCGGCCCTGCCGCCCCCACGCCCGCCAGCCCGCTGCGCAGCAATGGCGGAGTCACTCAGCCGCAACCGTTGGTGGGCGCCAGCGCAGCCTTCAACGCCGCGATGCAAGCTTTGCAACGGGTCGCATTGACGCCCGCGACCGTGCTGATCAGCGGCGAGTCAGGGGTCGGCAAGGAGATGTTTGCGCGCCAGTTGCACCAGCTCAGCCGCCGCCAGGACAGCCCGTTCGTGGCGCTCAATTGCGCCGCCATTCCGGACAACCTGATCGAGGCCGAACTGTTCGGTGTCGAACGCGGCGCCTATACCGGCGCGACGCACTCGCGGCCTGGACGTTTCGAACGGGCCCAGGGCGGCACGCTGTTTCTGGATGAAATCACCAGCCTCAGCCTGGCCGGGCAAAGCAAGTTGCTGCGGGCCTTGCAGGAACGGGAAATCGAACGGGTCGGCGGAGTGCGCGGTATCAAGGTGGATGTGCGCGTGGTGGCCGCCACCAATCTCGACCTGCGTAAAGCCGTGGCTGACGGCAGCTTTCGTGAAGACCTGTTCTACCGCTTGAATGTCTACCCCATCGCCCTGCCCCCGCTGCGCGAACGCCGGGACGACATCCCGCTGTTGATCAATGCGTTCCTCACGCGCTTCTGCCAGGAATACGCGCGAACGCCGGCGGGCCTGACCATGCGCGCCCTGAAGGTGTTGCTGCGCTATGACTTCGCGGGCAATGTGCGCGAACTGCAAAACCTGATCGAACGCGGCCTGATCGCCAGTGACGAAGGCCAACCCATTGACCTGGTGCACCTGTTTCGCAACGAACCGATGCCGGCCGATCCCTACGGCCTCGACGACCACGGCAGCCTGTCCAACAGCGCACCGCCGCCGTGCCTGGCACTGTTCGACACCCTTGGCCAACTGGAACCGGGGTTTTCCATCGAAGGCCTTGAATCGCGCCTGCTCAATGAAGCCCTGCAACGCAACGCCGGCAACCTGGCCGCCGCCGCCAGGCTTGTGGGGCTCAGCCGCGCTCAATTTGCCTACCGGTTGAAGAAGCATCAGCGGCAAATCCCTTGAATGCCAATTAGTGCTTTAAAAGCTTTACCCAATTAAGTATTTTGCAGGGATACCGGGGCGATAAGCGCCCCTCTTTTTACTCGTGACAAGGATCTCCTGTGAGCGGACTGCGTGAACGTCAGAAAGCCGAACGCCGGCAAGCTATCAGCAAGGCCGCGATCGAGCTGTTTGAGCGCCAGGGTTTCCAGAACACCACCATCGAACAGATCGCCAGCCAGGCCGGGGTGTCGCCGCCGACGGTGTTCAAGTACTTCGGCAACAAGCAGGAAATCATCCTGGAAATCCTGCACCACGCCGATCAGCGCGCAATCAGCGACACCCGCCGCGAGATCCACACAATCGACGATCCGGTCGAAGCGCTGTGCCACCTGGAAAGCCTGCTCACCGGCTATGCCCTGGAAGTCATGCACCCCAGCCTCTGGCGTGAACTGCTGCCGCTGATCCTGTTCGGCGGCAGCAATGAACTGCCGGCCGGTTATCGCGCCATGAATGATGCGCTCAGGGCGCAAATCAGCGAACTGCTGCGGGAACTGCAACGGGCCGGCAAGCTGCGCCCGCAACTCGATGTGGAATTGGCCGCGTTCCTGTTGAACGACTATTCGCACCTGCAACTGTTCAGGCTGGTGAACCAGGAACACCCGGATATCGACGCGCACTCGACCCAGGTCAGGCGTATCACCGAGCTGCTGTTCTACGGCATGCAGGCCTGACAGCTTCCAGGGCCGGGCCTCAGTAAAAGCGATAGCAACGAATCACCACCTGGTCGGCGCCCGGGTAATGCACCAGGCCGATAAAACTTGAACGGGTGAGCCAGTCCAGCCGCCCCTTGGGCACCTGAAACACCGGGGTGCAGGTGCAGCGGTACTCCGTCTCAGGAATCGGCCATTGGCCGTCGCGCTCCAGTTGGCGTCCGTACTCAGTCATGCTCAGCACACCCCGGTTACGGATGTTGATCACCTCGCCTTCGTCGGTCCTCACGCTGTAGCGGGCATCCAGTTGACCGATGCCATCGGGGCGCAAAAGAAAGCAATCTTCTCCGCCCGCCAGGACCTGGCCGCTGATGCCGACCCCATCGAAGTCCCCGCCCACAATCGGGTAGTTGCAGCGCAGGCCTTCAACGCTGTCGCCCAGGGTCACACCCGGCCCTATCGCGACGCGCAGGGTCAGCACCCGCTGCAAGTTGGGGGCAATGTCAATCCGTTCAGTCATGGCAAGCTCCAGGCCCGACGCGCACGCACCGGGCCACACTGATCAGCGGTTGCTCTTGATGGCCGTCCAGGTGCGGGTACGGATGCGCTCCACGGCGGCCGGAATCGGTTCCAGGGCGAACAGGGTCTTGCGCGCTTCCTCCGGCACATACATGTTGGGGTCGTTGCGGATGCTGGCGTCCACCAGCGCAGTGGCGTCCTTGTTCGGGTTGGGGTAGCCGATCCTGTTGCTGATGCGCGCAATCACGTCCGGGCGCAGGATGTAATTGATGAACGCATGGGCCTCCGCCAGGTCGGGTGCCTTGGCCGGGATCATCATCACGTCCGCCCACATCGGCGCGCCTTCCTTGGGCAGTGCCATCTCGACCTTGACGCCCTTGCCGGCGGCATCTGCCAGTCGCGTGGCCAATGCGACACCGCCGGACCAGCCCACGCCCACACAGATATCACCGTTGGCCAGGTCCATGCCGTAGCGCGACGAATTGAAGTAAGTGACGTAAGGGCGAATCTTCATCATCACGGCCTGGGCTTGCACATAGTCCTCACGCTTTTGGCTATTGGGGTCGAGGCCCTTGTAGTGCAAGGCAATCGGCAGGATCTCGTTGCCGGCGTCGAGGAAACCCACGCCACAACTGGCGAGCTTGGCGAGGTTTTCTTCCTTGAAGATGATGTCCCAGCTGTTCATCTGCACGTCGGGACCCAGGGCCTTGCGCACCTTGTCGACGTTGTAGCCGATCAATGTGGTGCCCCATAGGTAAGGCACGGCGTAGCGGTTGCCGGTGTCACCCACGGCTTCCAGGGATTGCATGAACTGCGGGTCCAGGTGCTGCCAGTTCGGCAACTGCTGGCGGTCCAGCGGCTGCACGGCCCCGGCCGTGATCAAGTGCCCCAGGTTGGCGGTGCCGGGGAACACCACGTCATACCCGGAGTTGCCCGTCAGCAGCTTGGACTCCATGGTTTCGGCACTGTCGAACACATCGTAAATCGGGCGAATGCCGGTTTCTTCCTGGAAATTCTTGAGCACTTCGGGTGGCAGGTATTCGATCCAGTTGTAGATCCGTACGGTGCGTTCTTCAGCCAGGCAAAAACCACTGATGAGCAACGAGGCGACAGTGCCCAGCACGGTGTTACGCAAAAATCTGTTCATGATCAAAACACTCCAGCGCGGCCGCGATGGCTCGCAGCACTTAATAGCGGTAGGTGAAATACAGTTCCAGCGCACTGAACATCTGGTCGTTACTGAACACCTGTTTGGCGGCGGCCAGCGGCTTGACCCAGTTGTAGGAGAGCGACGTATAGAACGACGGCGTGGGTGTCCAGTCGAGGAAAACCACACTTTCGTCAGCAAAGCGCCGATCGCTGACCGGCGCGCCCATGTAGTTTTTCTCGTCCAGCCAGAACTGGTAGTGAATCGCGCCGAGGGTCAGGGTGTCGTTGAGGTGGGTCTTGAGGGAGAACTGCTGGACGTTTTCGTTGCTGTTGAACAGCAGGTAGTTGCCGACCACATCCCCGACCAGCCACGTGCTCCAGTCGACAAAGCCCTTGCTCAGTGAATCCCAGGCTTTCTGGCGGTTGTCGGTAAGGTTGTCGTCGCCGGAAAAGCTCGCGTAGCGGTAGCCAATGATCGGCGTCAGCGGCAAGGTAGTGAAGGCATAGTCGGCCTGGGCATACCAGGCGTTGGCATCGTAGTCGACACCCTCGCCGCTGCCGCGCTCCAGCGCGTATTCGGCATTCAGGGTCAGCGCCTGGACGCCGGGCACCTTGGCGTTGAGCGCCCTGACGTTGTACACCTGCATCCCGTCCCGACGGCGCGGCAGCGTGCTGCCCCGGGGGCCAAGGGCATTGACCTTCATGGCCATGGCGCCGAGCGTAACCTGGTCATCGAGGTTGTAATCCACGTTCACGCCGGTCATGCGGAAATCGCCCAAGTCGTCATCGGTACGCAAGGTGAAGGCCTGGGACTTCAGCGCGTCATGATCCCAGGCCAGGATCGCTGAGTCCTTGAACGCAGTTCGCGGGCCGAGCCAGTAGGCGCCGTCCTTGTACTGGTCGAGGTTACCGTCCATGACGATGAACCCCGTACCGATCATGTAGTTCTGGCGGCCGGCGGTGAACTTCCACTCGCCGGCGCGAAAACCGCCGTAGAGTTCTTCGGCTGCGACCTTGCCGTCGGAGCTGCGGCTGAAGCCTCCCGCATCGCCATCGCCGAAGGTGCTCGCCGCCACCAGGGAACCGCCCGCGAGCAGGCTGAAATCCGGTTGCAACGCATACTCAAGCTTGACCCCCGGCTTTACGTAGACCTCTTGCCAGTTGATCCGGGCGCCGCCGTTTTTACCGTTGCGTGCATCGACCTGGCCGCTGCCGAAGTTGACGCCACGGGTAAACAGCGTCGCCCCACCCGCCGTGAGATTGACTTCACCCTTGAGATCGCCGTCCTCAAAGGTGTAGCCCGCCAACGCGACGTGGGTGGTCAAGGGTAAGCCGAACGCTAACAGCGCTCGGGAAAAACGCTTGGTGAAAACCATAAGAAGCTCCTGTGGAATTATTGTTGTTACAGGGCAGTCAATGGCGACGCAGGGCGCCGCCAACACCTGGGCAAGCCAGGTGAATAGAACGCAAGACTCTTATTGTTTGGCGTGGATCAGCGACTCAGGTGGGCGGCAATCGCGCGCAGCATGCGCACGCTGTCGTTATCGAACGGGCTGACTGCATCGGTGAGCGACGATTGCTTGACGATCACCACGCCGGACGGTTTGTCGATGAACAGGTACTGGCCGTGGATCCCTCCGGCCATCAGGGCTTGGCTGTGGTCGTTGAACACGTACCACTGGCTGCGATAGGACGCACCGGGCGTCCAGCTGGAGAACTCGGCATTTTGCGCGTAGATCGCCGGATCAGAACCGGCGGCGATACGCGCCACAGTCTCGGGCGACAACAGCTCGACCCCGTCCTGGCGACCGTCGTTGGCCAGCAGGCGACCGAAGCGCGCCATGTCTCTCAAGGTGGCACTGAAGCCCGCCCCGGCAACGTTACGGCCCCAGGGATCGGCCATGAAATAACCGTCGCGTTCGCACCCCAAGCGCCCCCAGATCTGTTCCAGCATCTGACTGCACGCCTGGCCCGAGGCACGTTCCATGACCCATGCCAGGACTTCGGTGGTGGCGGTCACGTAATGGAAAAAGCCGCCGTGTGCGCCACGTTTTTTCAGTGACGGCAGGTATTGGTACAGCGATTCAAACTGGGCGTATGGCGCCGGTGCCGGCTGGAAACCGCAGGCATAACCGTACTGCGAACTCTCGGAGGCGGGATCGTCATACACCTCGCTGTAGTCGATGCCCACGGCCATATCGAACAACTGGCGCACGGTGGCATCGCCAAACGCACTGCCCACCAGCTCAGGCACGTAGTACGCGGCGGACAGCTCAGGCTTGAGCATGCCGTTGGAAACCAGTTGTTCGCCGAGGGTGCCGATCAGCGACTTGGTCACCGAAAACATGATGTGCCGGTCATCCGCGCGCTGGCCGTTGAAGTAGCGCTCGAACAACACCGTGTCGCCCTGCATCACTAAAAAAGCGTCGGTCTGGCTGGCCACAAGGTGTTCGATCACGCTGATGCTGAGCCCGCATTCGCTGTCGAAACACAGCGGGTCCAGCGCTGTGGGCGCTTCCTTGAGCTGACCGGCAGGCCTTGAACCCGCCGCCACATCAATCGTGGGACGCAGCCGCGCCAGATGACGGAACCCCCACTGGCTGAAGGGCGCGCGCATCCAGTTGTGCCACGTTACCCGGTGATTCGGCTCGGCCGGGAAGCCCTGCATCAGCACAGGTGCCACGTGGGTTGCAAAGCACGACTCATTGGCCTCGACGTAAAGAGTCGCCAGTACAGACGGGGTTTTAAGGCTCATCGGGATAACCCTGAAGATGACTCTGCATGAGAGCAGATGCACAGGAATAATTATCCGATATTTTGTTTTAGTCAATAAAACTTTTTACTCGTTAATTTTACAAACAGTTGTACGACAACGAATACACGCATGATAGTATTTCTCATGCAGCGGACGTTCGATTCGCTGCACCAGTGGCAAGGACGTCCGCTCGAGAAACGCGCATGCCTGTGCGCGTTTAAACACTCAAGTTAATCAAGGATCTGATTACTCATGACAACCCCCTCAACCTTCACTGCCTCAAAACTGGCCAGTGCCGTTATCGGTGCCCTGCTGTTTTCCAGCGTTCCTGCGCATGCCGCGGACATCTGGCTGGATTCGGCCACCACTGGTTGGGCCACTCAGAACGGCGGCACCAAGGGCGGCTCGCGAGCTGCGGCGAATAATATCTACACGGCAAAAAACGCGGCGGAGCTGAAAACCGCACTGAGCGCGTCGGTGGGCACCAACGGCCGCATCATCAAGATCACCGGCATCATCGATATCAGCGAAGGCAAGGCTTATACGACGACTGCTGATATGAAGGTACGCGGTCGCCTGGATATTCCTGGCAAAACCACCATCGTCGGTACCACCAGCAATGCCGAGATCCGTGAGGGTTTCTTCTATGCCAAGGAAAACGACGTCATCATCCGCAACATCACCATCGAAAACCCTTGGGATCCCGAGCCGAAGTGGGACCCCACGGACGGCAGCGCCGGCAACTGGAACTCGGAATACGATGGCCTGACCATCGAGGGCGCCAATAACGTGTGGGTCGATCACGTGACCTTCACCGATGGCCGCCGTACCGATGACCAGAACGGCAGTGCCAACGGCCGTCCGAAGCAGCATCACGACGGCGCGCTGGATGTAAAAAACGGCGCCAACTACGTGACCATCTCGTACTCGGCGTTCAAGTCGCACGAGAAGAACAACCTGATCGGTTCCAGCGACAGCCGCACCACCGACGACGGCAAGCTCAAGGTCACCATCCACAACAGCCTGTTTGAGAATATCTCTGCCCGTGCGCCGCGCGTGCGTTTCGGCCAGGTGCATCTGTACAACAACTACCATGTGGGCAGCACCAGCCATAAGGTGTACCCGTTCTCGTACGCTCACGGTGTGGGCAAGAACTCGAAGATCTTCTCCGAGCGTAACGCCTTCGAGATCGCCGGTATCAGCGGTTGCGACAAGATCGCCGGCGATTACGGTGGCAGCGTCTACCGCGACACCGGCTCGACCCTCAACGGCAGCGCATTGAGCTGCTCGTGGAGTTCGAGCATCGGCTGGACCCCACCGTACAGCTACACTCCGCTGGCTGCCGATAAGGTCGCCGCCGACGTCAAGGCCAAGGCCGGCGCCGGTAAGCTCTAAGCAGCGGTGTCACCTTCGTGAAATGAAAAGCCCTCGGTGACGAGGGCTTTTTTGCTACTGCACCAGTTGGTTGATCTCGATGATCGGCAACAGCACCGCCATCACGATCACCAGCACCACCGCGCCCATCACCACGATCATCAGTGGCTCCAGCAGTGCGGTCATACCCATCGCCCGGCGCTCGATATCGCGGGACAGTGTCTGCGCGGCGCGATCGAGCATCGGCGGCAGCGAGCCGGTCTTTTCGCCGCTGGCGATCAGGTGGATCAGCAGTGGTGGAAATACTTTCTCGACTGCCAGCGCCGTGGCCAGGCTGACGCCTTCGCGCACCTTGGCGGTGGCGTCGCTCACGCTTTGGCTCAGGCAGTCGTTGGACAAGGTCTGGCGGGCCGCTTCCAGTGCACGCAACAGCGGCACCCCGGCGCCGCCGAGAATCGCCAGGGTCGACGCAAAGCGGGCGGTATTGAGCCCAAGTACAAAACGCCCGATCAGCGGCAGGCGCAACACGCGGCGATGCCAACCCAGACGCGCCAGCGGGTTGCGCAGGTACACACGCCAGCCCCAGAAACCCGCGATCAAAGCACTGAGGCACAGCCAACCCCAACCGCGAATGAAATCACTGGCATTGAGCATCGCCAATGTCAGCCCGGGCAAGTCCTGGCGCGCCTGGGAAAACGCACTGACCACCTGGGGCACCACGTAGCTGAGCAGGAAGATCACGATGGCGATCGAGACCAGCCCTACCACTCCAGGATAGATAAACGCGGTGAGGATTTTACTGCGCAGGTTATTGCGTTCTTCGATGTAGTCGGCCAACCGCTCCATCACCTGGGCGAGGTCGCCGGACTCCTCCCCCGCCGCAATCAGCGCGCGGTAGATCTCCGGAAAGTCCCGTGGCCGCGCGGCCAAGGCATCCGCCAGGCGCATGCCGCTGCGTACATCGGCACGCACCGCACTCAGGGCCTGGACGATGTGTTTGCGCTCGGCTTGTTCCACCGTGGCACTCAACGCGGCCTCCAGTGGCAGGCTGGCGCTGAGCAGGCTCGCCAGTTGCCGCGTGGCCCAGGCCAGGTCGTTGTCCGACAGCTTGGCGCTGAACAGGCCCGCGCCAGCCCCCGAGGCCGTATTTTGCTCAAGGTGCACCGACAAGGCCGTCAAGCCACGCCGGCGCAAAATCCCGAACGCCTCCCGCTGACTGTCGGCTTCCAGGTGTCCGCTCTCGATCTTGCCCATGGCATCGGCGGCTTCGAAACGGTAGCGATTCATCAGGCGTCCCGTGTCACGCGCAGGATTTCTTCGGGCGCGGTGGCGCCGCTGCGCACCCAGCGCTCGCCGTCTTCACGCATGCTGAACATCCCCGCACGCCGCGCCGCCACGCGCAGATCCTGCTCGCCGGCGCCCTGGTGGATCAGGCTGCGCACCTCGTCGTCGACGCAAAACAATTCATGGATACCGGTCCGCCCGCTGTAGCCGATCTGGTTGCACTGCGCGCAGCCCACCGGGCGCCAGGTGCCGGGCGCGGCCGGGTCTTCCTGTTTGCAATGCGGGCACAGGCGGCGGACCAGGCGTTGCGCCAGCACGCCCAGCAGTGACGAGGCCAGCAGGAACGGCTCGACGCCCATATCGATCAGGCGGTTGACCGCCGACACCGCATCGTTGGTGTGCAGGGTCGCCAGCACCAAGTGCCCGGTGAGCGAGGCCTGCACCGCGATTTGCGCGGTCTCCAGGTCGCGGATTTCACCGATCATGATGATGTCCGGGTCCTGACGCAGGATCGCCCGCAGCGCCAGGCCGAAGGTCATGTCGATCTTGGCGTTGACCTGGATCTGGCTGATGCCCGGCAGGTCGTATTCCACCGGGTCTTCCACGGTGAGGATATTGCTGGTGCTCGCATCCAGCCGTGCCAACGCCGCGTACAGGCTGGTGGTCTTGCCGCTGCCCGTGGGCCCGGTGACCAGCACAATGCCGTGGGGCTGGCGGATCAAGGTGTCGAGGCGCGCCAGCAACTGCGGCTCCATGCCCAGGGTCTCCAGTTGCAAGCGCCCGGCCTGCTTGTCGAGCAGGCGCATCACCACCCGCTCGCCATGCCCGGTGGGCACGGTCGACACACGAATATCAATCGGCCGCCCGGCCACGCGCAGGGCGATACGCCCGTCCTGGGGCAGGCGTTTTTCGGCGATATCGAGCTGGGCCATGATCTTGATCCGCGACACCAGCGCACCATGCAGCGCCTTGCGCGGCGACACCACATCCCGCAACGTGCCGTCGACGCGGTAGCGCACCACCGAATGGCTTTCATAGGGCTCGATGTGAATATCACTGGCCTCGTCCCGCGCTGCCTGTGTGAGCAAGGCGTTGATCATACGAATCACCGGCGCGCC
>NZ_CVTH01000057.1:0-12826 GCF_900005955.1 Pseudomonas sp. 8 R 14
GTTACCCACGGATTCAAGCCTGCGTTCGGCCAGCGTGGTTAACGGGGCGCCTGAGATCAAGATCAAAAGCCAGAGCCAGAGCCAGAGCCAGAGCAGATCAAAAGATTGCTGACTTCGTCAGCGATTAAGGAAGTAGAAGCCACACCGCGTACGCTTCAATAATCAGGTCGGCTTTAAGGCCGCCTCGCTTTTGTTTTTGATTTGGCATCGCCCCGTCAAACACGCTGGCCGAACGCAGGCTTTGGAGCGTGGGTAACCCGGCAGGACGCCGGGTTAGCCGCGCTGGGCCATGGATGGCCCATCGCGGCGGCCCACGCTCCAAAGCCGGAGTGAGGGCATGCCGAGCCTAGGCGAGGCACCGAGTGTTGGGGCGAAGGCCTTTTGCTTACTTTTGGGCCTTTCCAAAAGTGAGCCGCCGTAAGGGCGGAACCCTAAGCCGCCGTTACCGCAGCAACGGATATGTACCCGGTCCAATCCAAAAAAATAGTCGGCCCAGAGGCCGCCATCGGGGGCAAGCCCCCCTCCCCCATTTCTAACCGCGTCCACCCGCGAGTGTGGGGCGAAGTCCTATAGTGACTGGTGGCGCCCAGCCCAAAAATTTCCCCTCAGTTAAAAAACTTTCCCAAAAACCCTGGACGCCCTGCCCCCATTCCCCTATAAAGCCACTTCAGGAATATTTTATTCCCCACAAGAAAACGCGCTCAAGGAATGAGCCTGCTGTCCTCAGACATTTTTTCGCTATGCGATGAGCTGCCGCCATCATCCCGAGGACGTGTCATGCAACACGAAAAAAACCATTTCATCATCAAGGTGACGTGCCCCGCCGTGTCCGGCATCGTCGCTGCCGTCACCACTTACCTGGCGGACAAGGCGTGCTACATCGGGGAAATGGCGCAGTTCGATGATGACTTCAGCGGCCGCTTTTTCATGCGTGCCGTGTTCCGTTTCAACGATGGCCACACAGGCGACCTGCAAGAGATCAGAGACGGTTTCGCCGATGTCGCCCAGGCCTTCGACATGCAGTGGGAGCTGCACGACACCCGCGAGCCGATGCGCGTGATGCTGATGGTGAGCAAGTTCGACCACTGCCTCACCGACCTGCTCTACCGCTACCACAAGGGCGAGATGGACATGACCATCACCGCCATCGTCTCCAACCACCTCGACCTGCGGCCGATGGCCGAGCGCGAGGGCATTCGCTTTATCTACCTGCCGGTGTCCAGGGACAACAAGGCCGCGCAGGAAACCGAGCTGATGAAGATCGTCGACGACACCCGCACCGAGCTGGTGGTGTTGGCGCGCTACATGCAGATCCTCTCCGACGACCTGTGCCGGCAACTGTCGGGGCGGGCGATCAATATCCACCATTCGTTCCTGCCCGGGTTCAAGGGTGCCAAGCCCTATCACCAGGCGTATCAACGCGGTGTGAAGTTGATCGGTGCCACCGCGCACTATGTGACCAGCGACCTGGATGAGGGCCCGATCATCGAGCAGGAAGTGCAGCGCGTCGACCACGTGTACAAGCCCGACGACCTGGTCGCCATCGGCCGCGACACCGAAACCGTGGCCCTGTCCAAGGCGGTCAAGTACCACCTGGAGCACCGGGTCTTCCTCAATCAGGACAGAACGGTGGTGTTCCGGTGAGCGCGCATAAACTGATCGACGGCAAAGCCGCCGCGGCGCGCGTGCTGCTGCAAGTGCGCGAGGACGTGGCGCGGCTGCATGGGCAGGCTATTCAACCGGCGCTGGCGGTGATCCTGGTGGGCAGCGACCCGGCCAGCCAGGTCTATGTGCGCAACAAGATCCTGCGCGCCGAAGAGGTGGGCATCCGCTCCGTGGAGCATCGCCTGCCCGGCGATACCAGCACCGAACACTTGTTGATCCTGATCGGCCAATTGAATGCCGACCCGGCGATCCATGGCGTCCTCCTGCAATTGCCGTTGCCGGCGCAGATGGACGAACTGCGCGCCCTGGAGGCCATCGCGCCGGACAAGGACGTCGACGGGTTTCACAGCCAGAACGTCGGTGGCCTCAGCCAGGGCCGCGCAGTGCTCACGCCATGCACCCCGAGCGGTTGCCTGTATCTGTTGGAGCAAACCTGCGGCGACCTGCGTGGCAAACACGCGGTGGTGATCGGCCGTTCGAACATCGTCGGTAAGCCCATGGCCGCGCTGCTGCTCAAGGCGGATTGCTCGGTGACCGTGCTGCATTCGCGCAGCCACGACGCCCAGGCCCTGTGTCGCCAGGCCGATATCGTGATCGCCGCCGTGGGCCGCGCCCGCTTGATTGACGCGAGCTGGTTGAAGCCCGGCGCGGTGGTGATCGATGTCGGCATCAACCGCATCGACGACGACGGCCGCAGCCGCCTGGTGGGTGATGTCGACTTCGACAGCGCCCTGCCCCATGTCGCCGCCATCACCCCGGTGCCCGGCGGTGTCGGGCCGATGACCATTGCCTTCCTGATGAAAAACACCGTGGCCGCCGCCCTGGCGCAACACCACGCCCTACGCAGCCAATCGGAGGCCGTATGCCATTCAATCTATTGAAATACGGGCTGAGTTCGGAGTACCCGGTGGAGGTGGACCTGCCACCGCCCAAGGAACTCAAGTCGAGTTACGACGTGGTGATCATCGGCGCCGGTGGCCATGGCCTGGCGACGGCCTACTACCTGGCCAAGTACCACGGCATCACCAATATAGCGGTGCTGGAAAAGGCCTACCTGGGCGGCGGCAATACCGCGCGCAATACGGCGGTGATCCGCTCCAACTACCTCACCAGCGAAGGCGTTCGTTTCTATGCCGAGTCGGTGAAGATGTTCCAGTCGCTGTCCAACGAATTCGATTTCAACATCATGTACTCCGAGCGCGGCCAACTGACCCTGGCCCACACCGACGCCACCGTGCGTTCGTTCCGCCAGCGCGCCGAGGTCAACAAGCACTTCGGCGGGCGTACCGAGATGATCGACCGCCAGCAGATCCGCGAGCTGGTGCCCAGCCTCAACCTCGACCCCGGCCACTTGCCGGTGATCGCCGGGCTCTGGCATATCGACGGCGCGACCGCGCGTCACGATGCCGTGGCCTGGGGCTACGCCAAGCAGGCGGCCAAGCGCGGCGTGGAAATCCATCAGCTCACTGAAGTGCAGGACCTGGTGATCGAGAACGGTGCCATCACCGCGGTGAAAACCAATCGCGGCACCATCCGGTGCGGCTGCGCGGTGCAGGCGATTGCCGGGCACAGCTCGCTGCTGATGGCCAAGGCCGGTATCCGTTCGCCGATCCAGACCTTCCCGTTGCAGGCCATGGTCACCCAGCCGTTCAAGCCGTTCCTCGACCCGTTGGTGAGTTCCTCGGCCCTGCACTGCTACGTGCAGCAAACCAGCCGTGGCGAAGTGGTGTTCGGTGGCGGTTCCGACCCGTACCCGCTGTTCAACACGCGCTCGACCCTGGACCTCAAGGAAAGCCTGTTGGCCCATGCCATCGAGATGTTTCCGTTCCTGGCCAACGCCAAGTTGATGCGCCAGTGGGCCGGGATCACCGACATGACCCCCGACTACAGCCCGATCATGGGCCTGTCGCCGCTGAAGAATTACTACCTCGACGCCGGCTGGGGCACCTGGGGCTTCAAGGCCACGCCGATCTGCGGCAAGACCATGGCCGAGCTGGTCGCCAGCGGCGGCAAGGTGCCGGACTTGATCAAGCCCTTCGGCCTCGAACGTTTCTCGACCTTCCAGCAAGTCAACGAAATGGGCGCCACAGCGGCCAGCCACTGACGGAGAGCAGACGATGAAAATCATGATTTGCCCGCTCAACGGGCCGCGCAATATCAGCGAGTTCACCTACGGCGGTGAATTCAAACCGATGCCCGACCCGCTGACCTGCAGCGATGCCGAATGGGCCGACTACGTGTTCAACACCGATAACCTCGCCGGTGTGGTGCGCGAATGGTGGATGCACACGCCGTCCAGTTACTGGTTCCTCGCCGAGCGCCACACGGTCACCGACGAGATCCTGCGCACCTTCGATCCGCGCGAAGTGTTCACTACCCGCGTCGACTTCACCACCGCCAAGGAGATCGCCGGATGAACCGCCTCCCCGCCCCCATGGGCCTGCTGATCCAGCGTGACCAGCCACTCGATTTCAGTTTCGACGGCCTGCCCTACCAAGGTTTGCAGGGCGACAGCATCGCCAGCGCGCTGCTCGCCAACGGGCGCTTCCTGATGTCGCGTTCGTTCAAGTACCACCGCCCACGCGGCCCATTGACCATGGCCGGCCATGACGCCAACAGCCTGGTGCAACTGCCTCGCGAACCCAACGTATTGGCCGATGCCCACGCGCTGTCCGCCGGCCTGGCGGTGACGGCGCAGAACGTCAACGGCTCGCTGGATAACGACAAGGACGCCTACCTGGGCAAGTTCTCCAGGTTCATGCCAGTGGGTTTCTACTACCGTTCGTTCTACAAGCCCAAGGGCATGTGGAAAGTCTGGGAGCCGATCATCCGCAAAAAGGCCGGCCTGGGCGTGCTCGACCTGACGTTCCAACCCGAGTACTACGACAAGGCCTACCTGTTCACCGACCTCGCCGTGATCGGCGCCGGCCCCGCTGGCTTGCAGGCCGCGCTGACCGCCGCGAATGCCGGCGCCAAGGTGCTGCTGATCGAGCAGCAGCCGATCCTCGGCGGGTCGCTGACCTACGCGCGCTTCGATATTGCCGGCACCCGTGCCGACACCCTGCGCCGCGAGTTGCTCGGCGCGGTGCAGCAACACGCGAATATCCAGGTGCTCACCGACGCCACCTGCAATGCCTGGTTCACCGACAACTACCTGCCGGTGATCCAGGGCAAGCGCCTGTACAAAGTGCGCGCGCAACAGTGCCTGGTGTGCAGCGGTTCGTTCGACCAACCGGTGGTCTTCCGCAATAACGACCTGCCGGGGGTGATGCTCACCAGCGCCGCGCAACGCCTGATGAAGCTCTATGCGGTCAAGCCCGGCAAGCGCGCAGTAGTACTCACCGGCAACGATGACGGCTACCTCGCCGCCCTCGACCTGCATGACCAGGGCGTGGACGTGGCCGCCGTGATCGACCTGCGTCACGCCCCGGCGGACAAAGCCCTGCCGGGTGCCCTGGCCCAGCGCAAGATCCCGTGCCTGAGCAACAGCACCGTGTTCGAGGCCCTGCATGAAAAAGGCCTGCGCCATGTGAAAGGCGTCGATGTGCGCCAGATCACCGGCCAGGGCCAGGTCAGCGCCAGCGGGCAAGTGATCGACTGCGACCTGCTGTGCATGTCGGCCGGTTATATGCCGGTCTATCAGCTGCTATGCCAGGCCGGTGGCAAGCTGGCCTATGACGACTCGCGAGCGGAGTTCAGCCTCAGTGGCCTGCCGCGCAACCTGGGCGTGGCCGGTTCCGTACACGGTCGGCATCAACTGGACAATGTGCTGGCGGATGGGTCCAACGCCGCCGCCGACAGCCTGTGCGCCCTCGGTTTGAACAGCCCGAGCCCGCCTGCAGCGCTGCGCAGCGAAGCCCAGGTCAACTTCCACTGGCCGATCTTCCCGCACCCCAAGGGCAAGGATTTCGTCGACTTCGACGAAGACCTGCAAGTGGCGGATATCGTCAACGCCACCCGCATCGGCTACCGCGATGTGCAGTTGGTCAAGCGTTACTCCACGGTCGGCATGGGTCCGTCCCAGGGACGTCACTCGGCGCTGCCGACCGCACGGCTGGTGGCCTGGGCGACCCAGCGCACGATCAGCGAAACCGGGGTCACCACCGCACGCCCGCCGTTCGTGGCGGAGAAACTCGCCCATGTCGCCGGACGCGCCTTCGACCCCTACCGCCAAACGCCGATGCACGCGCGCCATGTGCAAGCCGGGGCGAAGATGATGCCCGCCGGTATCTGGCAGCGCCCGGCCTATTACGGCAAGCCCCAGGACCGCGAAGCGTGCATGCAGGCCGAAGCGCTGCATGTGCGTAACAAGGTCGGTCTGATCGATGTGTCCACACTCGGTGGCCTGGACGTGCGCGGCCCGGACGCCGCCGAATTGCTCAACCGCATGTACACCTTCGCGTTCCTCAAGCAGCCGGTGGGCCGTTCGCGTTATGCGCTGATGACCAACGAACACGGCGTGGTGATCGACGACGGCGTGTGCGCGCGGCTGGCCGACAAGCATTTCTACGTCACCGCCACCACCAGCGGCGTCGACCGCATCTACCAGCAGATGCTCAAGTGGAACGCACAGTGGCGCCTGGACGTGGACGTGACCAACGTCACGGCAGCGATCTGTGCGGTGAACGTGGCCGGGCCGGATTCGCGCAAGGTGCTGGAGCAGGTGTGCAACGACCTCGACCTCAGTGCCGAAGGCTTCCCCTACCTGGGCGTGCGCCAGGGCACGGTGGCCGGGATCAAGGCGCGCTTGCTGCGGGTCGGGTTTGTCGGCGAGCTGGGCTATGAAATCCACGTACCGGCACGCCACGGCCTGGCGTTGTGGGACGCGTTGATGACGGCCGGCAAGGCCTTTGACATTCGCCCCTTCGGCGTCGAAACCCAACGCCTGCTGCGCCTGGAAAAAGGCCACGTGATCATCAGCCAGGACACCGACGGCATGACTCACCCGGCAGAAATCGACATGGGCTGGGCGGTCAGCCGCAACAAGCCGTTCTTCGTCGGCCGCCGCTCGGTGGACATCCTCGAAGCCCAGCCGCTGAAACGCAAACTGGTGGGCTTCAGCCTGCCCAAGGGCAGCGTGCAACCGCTGGAAGGCCACCTGGTACTCAACGGCGCGGACATCAGCGGCAACGTCACCTCCTGCGAATACTCCACCAGCCTGGGCCGCATCATCGGCCTGGCCTACGCCGGGATCGACCAGAGCACACCGGGGCAGCGCATTCCGATTCGCGTCGAGGGCGGCATCGTCGTCCAGGCCGAGGTGGTGCAACTGCCGTTCTTCGACCCCACCAACCAACGCCAGGAGGGTTAAGCCATGACCAGTCTGAAAGCCCACGAAGTGTTCACGCCGCCCTGCCAGTTGCAGGACCAGACCGACCTGCCCCGGGTCGGCTTTCGCGGCGCACAAAGCGCCGAGTACCTCACGGCGCGCGGCTTCACGTTGCCGGGCGCGCCCAACCAAGCCAGCGCACAAGCGGACGGCAGCTGGGTGGCGCGCCTGTCGCAGAACGAATACCTGGTGCTGGGCAGCCCGCAGGATCAGGGGCAACGGATTGCCGATGAAGAAGCGCGTTGGGAACTGGACCACCGTGCCAACTACCTGCTGCCGCGCCAGGACAGCCATGCCTGCGTGCGGCTCAGCGGGGGGGTGATTGCGCGGGTGATGGCCAAGCTGTGCGGGGTTGACTTGAGTGACCCGGCGTTCAAGCCCGGGATGGTGGCGCAGACGTCAGTGGCGCGGGTCAATGCGATTGTCATCCACACAGGGAGTGTGGAGCTGCCGGCGTTTCATATCCTCTGGGATCGCGCCTCGAAGGAATACTTCGAGGGCGCGCTGCGGGATGCGTTGGAGGAGTTCGGCGGAGTGGCTCAGTCGGTGTAGCCCAACCGCGCCGCCCTGATCTTCCGGGTGTGTTGACGTGTCGCCAGGCAGTAATACAACGGGCACGTCACCACCAGTCCCACCAGCCACGACAGGTCCGCGCCTTCCACCAGGTTGGCCCACGGCCCCACATACAGCGACGTATTGGCAAACGGCAGTTGCACGATGATGCCGATGAAGTACGCCACGATCGCATGCAGGTTGAAACGCCCATACACCCCGCCATCGGCCCGGAAGATCGAGGCAATGTCATAGACCCCGCGCTTGATGACGTAGAAGTCGATCAGGTTGATCGACGCCCACGGCACCAGCACCAGCAACAGCGCGAGGATCAGGCCGATAAATTGCGAGATGAAGTCCGCCGAGGCACCCAACGCCACCACGCAGCAACCGGCCAGGACCACGCCCGACAGCAGCACGCGCACCTTGATGCTCGGGGTCCACTGGCTGGCGAAGGTCTGCACCGAGGTGATGATCGACAGCACCGCGCCGTACAGATTCAGGGCGTTGTGGCTGATGATATTGAGCAGGAACAGCACCATCAGGATCGGCCCCAGCCAGCCGGTGGCTTGCTTGACCGCGACCATGGCTTCGGTGCCTTCGGGCGTGGCCAGTGCAGCTACCAGGCCAAAGGCGAAGGACAGGATGGTGCCAAGGGTGGCGCCCAAGTAGGTCGCAATGAACGGCCGGGTGATGCCGATATCCGCCGGCAGGTAGCGCGAGTAGTCGCTGGTGTAGGGCGAAAAGCTGATCTGCCAGATCACCCCCAGCGACACGGTGGCCAACCAGCCAGCGGCGTTGAAGCCGCCACGGGTCAGGAAATCTGCCGGCAAGTCATGGGCGAAGATGTAGATAAAACCGGCCAGCAACGCGCTGCCCATCACCCAGGTGCCGATGCGGTTGAGGGTATGGATAAAGCGGTAGCCGATCACGCCGATGGCGGTGGCGCTGAGGGCGCCGATCAGGATGCTCGCCGGCACCGGCACCGACGGCACGATGCCAACGATGGACTTGCCGGCCAGGACGATATTGGAGATGAAAAATCCGATGTAGATCAGCGCGGCAAAGAACACGATCAGCAGCGCGCCGTAACGGCCGAACTGGCCACGGCTCTGCACCATCTGCGGGATGCCCATGCGCGGGCCCTGGGCCGATGCGAGGGCAATCACGATGCCGCCGAGCAAATGCCCGAGGGCAATCGCCAGCAGGCCCCACGCCAGATTGAGATGGAACACCTGGGCCACCATGGCACCGGTGACGATCGGCAGTGGTGCGATGTTGGTGCTGAACCATAAGGTGAACAGGTCGCGGGCCTTTCCATGGCGCTCTGCGAGGGGGACGTAATCGACCGTGTGATGCTCGATCAGGGGGTCTTGCCGGGACATCTGGGGCATGGAAATGAACTCGCGTTTGTCTGATCTTATAGTTGTTTGACGCCAAACCGGGGGAGCTCTCTGGTCGCCCCTCAGATGAACACCATATTATGGTATTCCAACATTTTCACAAGACTGATCCGCTGGTTTTACCTGCAACTGATCCGGTTCCTTGTCGTATTGATTCCTTGATTTTTAAACCTAACACCCCGTATTCATTGAATATTTCGCCACAAAAGACGTTTATCAGGGATTTAAAAAAGCGCTTGCAAGCTTTGTATTACGGTATACCATCATACCTACAACCCGATAAAAACCGTTTCACCGCCAGAGGACCGTCACATGATCGATGCCACCATCTACAAACAAGTGATGGGTTCGTTTCCTTCCGGGGTCACCGTGATTACCACGCTCGATGACGACGGGCAGATCGTCGGCCTCACCGCCAGCGCGTTCAGCTCGCTGTCCATGGACCCGGCCCTGGTGCTGTTCTGCCCCAATTACAGCTCCGACTCCTATCCCATTCTGATCAAGAACAGGCACTTTGCCATCCACGTCTTGTCGGGCGGACAGCAAAATGAAGCCTACGCCTTCGCGCGCAAGGGCAAAGACAAGGCCCAAGGCATCGAATGGACGCTCAGCGCACTGGGCAACCCGATCCTGGCGAATGCCACTGCAGTGATCGAGTGTGAGCTGTGGCGCGAATATGAAGGCGGCGACCACGCGATTATGGTCGGCTCGGTAAAGAACCTGATCGTGCCAGAGCAGGCCAATGGTCCACTGGTGTATTGCCACGGCAAAATGGGTACCCTGCCCGTGCCTGCCTGACCCTCCCTGCAAACCCGGTATTTGCGGAAAATAACAACAGATTAGAGGTAAGCGTCATGAAGTTTTCCCTGTTCGTACACATGGAGCGTTGGGACGAAAGTGTCAGCCACCGCCAGTTGTTCGAAGACTTGACCGAACTGACCCTGATGGCCGAGGCCGGCGGTTTCAGCACCGTATGGATTGGCGAACACCACGCCATGGAATACACCATCTCGCCGAGCCCGATGCCGCTGCTGGCTTACCTCGCGGCCAAGACCACCACCATTCACCTGGGCGCCGGGACCATCATCGCGCCGTTCTGGCACCCGCTGCGGGTGGCGGGCGAATGCGCCTTGCTCGACGTGATCAGCAACGGACGCATGGAAGTCGGCCTGGCCCGTGGTGCTTACCAGGTCGAATTCGACCGCATGGCCGGCGGCATGCCCGCTTCCAGCGGCGGCCAGGCGCTGCGTGAGATGGTGCCGGTGGTGCGTGCGTTGTGGAAAGGCGACTACGCCCACGACGGCGACATCTGGAAATTCCCCACCTCCACCAGCGTGCCCAAGCCGATCCAGCAGCCCAACCCGCCGATGTGGATCGCCGCCCGCGACCCGGACTCGCACAACTTCGCAGTCGCCAACGGCTGCAACGTGATGGTCACGCCGCTGATGAAGGGCGACGAAGAAGTCCTCGACCTGAAAAACAAATTCCAGGCCGCCCTCGACAACAATCCCGGCGTACCGCGCCCGCAACTGATGGTGCTGCGCCACACCCACGTGCATGCCGCCGATGATCCGGACGGCTGGAAAGTCGGGGCCAAGGCGATCTCGAAGTTCTATCGCACCTTCGATGCCTGGTTCGGCAATAAAGAGGTGCCGGTGAATGGTTTCCTGGCGCCGAGCCCGGAAGAAAAATTCGCTGCCCGCCCAGAGTTCGAGCTGGAAAGCCTGCACAGGACCGCAATGATCGGCACCGCCGAAGAAATCATCCCGCGCATCCGCTACTACCAGGAACTGGGCGTGGATGAGTTCAGCTTCTGGTGCGACAACAGCCTGCCCCATGCCGAGAAGAAGAAGTCGTTGGCGCTGTTTATCGAACAGGTGGTGCCGGCGTTTCGTTGATTGCTTGCAGGCGTCGCGCCAAACAGCTGCGACGCCTGCCCGCCCGGCATCAACTGAACAGTTCGACACCCAATTGGAACGCAACCCACAGCGCCAGCCCCGTGGCGAAGAGCAGCGCAATGTTCTCGAACAGGTTATTGCGGTATTCCTTGCTCAGCAGCGACTTCTGGTTGGACATAATCAGCAAGCCGAGGGAAATTACCGGCAAGCCAATGATGTTCAACGCGCTGACGCCGATGGTCAGCGTGACAAAGTCCGGCATGCCCGGCAGCGACCACATCAGCGGAGTCACCAGGATGAACAACATGAACCACTTGTGCATCGGGTCATGGTGAAACTCTTTGCCGTAACGCTCCCGGCGTCCAGGCCGTACGTGCTGGAAGGCATCGGTGATCAGCATCGGAAAGGCCGTGGTTTTGCCGGAGATGCTGGCAAACAGCGTGGCGAATACACCGATAAAGAAAATGTACCAGCCGATCGGCCCGAAGAAGATTTCGAGCGCCTTGCCCAGGTCGCCCAAGGTCTTCACTTCAATGCCGTTGGGCCGCAGGATCTCGGCGCCCACAATCCAGATCGCCAGATTGATCACAATGCCGACGAAGACGGCGAATAGCAGGTCGTTACGCTGGATGCGCTTGTGCTGTGGGCCGACCCAGCCTTTCTGGCGCATGACATAAGGGTGCACGAAGTTGGCAATCGAGCCCGCCACCGCGCCGATCACCGAGACAGCCACCAGCAACGCCCCGTGTACGCCCTCATCCGGCGGAATGCTGAAACCAATAGTCCCTTTGACAATGCCCGCCATATCCGGCCCGGACATCACCGCCAAGGCAATGAACGCCAGGGTCATGATTGCCAGCAGGCCTTTCATCACGCCTTCGATCATCGAATAGATATTGCGCCCCACCAGCAGCCACACCGCCAGCACCACCGCCACCGAACACAGCAGCGCATAGTCGGTCTTGAACAGCATGGCCAGGGCTTCACCCGCCCCCTTGATCATGTAGGCATTCATCAAATGCCCCATCAGCAGCGCGTACACCAGCAGGAACCAGGCGAAGAACGGGTTCAACTGGGCATAACCCTGAAGGATCGTCATGCCTTGGTTATTGCACAGTTGAAAGCGCGCAATGATGTTGACGATCAGGTACCTGAGCAGCAGGGACACTGCCAGCACCCACATCATGGCGTAGCCGTAATTCGCGCCGGCAACGGAGGAAGTAATCAAATCGCCTGCCCCCAGCCAAGACAGGACGGCGATCACGCCTGGGCCTAATAACTTGAGTAGTCGTACAACATGGCCGCTTACGGGTGCGGCAGACTTGCCTTCTATCGAAGGGAAATCGGTCATAGGGGAGTCTCCGTTGTTGTTTTTGTGAGAGCGGAGATAGTCGAACACAATTGATACGACGTCGTATAACCAATCAGGGCGGGTATGTATTAATAAATGTTTCCTGGCGGGCGCCCCCCCCCTTGAGTGCTGATTGACCGGACAGAAAGAGGATTGGATCGCTGTGCACACGGCAAAATGTACTATCTGGTTACTTATATTGCTAAAATCGCGTCTTTGCCCTCTCTCACTCGAGTCCTTTCGACATGAAACGAGCATCGCGCGCCACTGGCGTCTCTAGATTCCTACTCCTGGGCCTGGGTGTAATCATCGCCCTGCTCGGCCTCGCGCTGGCCGTTGGCGGCGCCAAACTGGTGAGCCTCGGCGGTTCCTGGTACTTCCTGATCGGCGGCGTGGCCATGGCGGTTTCCGGCCTGTTGATTGCCCGGCGCAACACCGCCGGCGCATGGTTGTTCGCCGCGTTCCTGATCGGCACGGCCATCTGGGCGGTGGCGGATGTGGGCCTGGTGTTCTGGCCGCTGTTCTCGCGGCTGTTCATGTTTGCGGCCATCGGCCTGGTGGTGGCGCTGGTGTATCCGCTGCTGGCCGGCCGGCCCGCGCGCGGTGCCTATGGCGTTGCCGCCGTGTT
>NZ_CVTH01000089.1:0-6835 GCF_900005955.1 Pseudomonas sp. 8 R 14
CGAAGCCAACATGGACCGCCTCGACGGTGCCGGTGCCGCTGCCGCCATCGAAGCACGCGCCGTCACCGCCAGTGACTCCGCCGCCATCGTGCGCGCCAAGGCCGCCCTGGACAAACTCGACGTCGCCGAAGGCCTCGCCGAACTCGAAGGCGCCTCCGCCCGCGTCGCCGTTGACGAAAAGCGCATGATCAACTGCCGCGCCGACCTCAACCAACTCGTGCCTTTCAAGTACGACTGGGCCTGGCAGAAGTACCTCGACGGCTGCGCCAACCACTGGATGCCGCAAGAGGTCAACATGACCGCCGACATCGCCCTGTGGAAAAACCCCGAAGGCCTGACCGACGACGAACGCCGCATCGTCATGCGCAACCTCGGCTTCTTCTCCACCGCCGACTCCCTGGTCGCCAATAACCTGGTCCTGGCCGTGTACCGCCTGATCACCAACCCGGAGTGCCGCCAGTACATCCTGCGCCAGGCCTTCGAAGAAGCGATCCACACCCACGCCTACCAGTACTGCATCGAATCGTTGGCCATGGATGAAGGCGAGATCTTCAACATGTACCACGAGATTCCATCGGTGGCTAAGAAGGCAGCCTGGGGCCTGAAATACACCCGCTCGATCTCCGATCCGAAGTTCGAAACCGGCACCGTCGACACCGACAAGGAACTGCTGCGCAACCTGGTCGCCTACTACTGCGTGCTGGAAGGCATCTTCTTCTACTGCGGCTTCACCCAGATTTTGTCCATGGGCCGCCGCAACAAAATGACCGGCGTGGCCGAGCAGTTCCAGTACATCCTGCGCGATGAGTCGATGCACCTGAACTTCGGTATCGACGTGATCAACCAGATCAAGATCGAAAACCCACACCTGTGGGATGCCGAGATGAAGGAAGAAGCGACCCAGATGATCCTGCAGGGGACTCAGCTGGAGATTGAATATGCGCGGGATACCATGCCGCGCGGGGTGCTCGGTATGAACGCCGCGATGATGGAAGACTATTTGAAGTTCATCGCTAACCGTCGCCTGTCGCAAATTGGGTTGAAGGAAGAGTATCCGGGGACGACTAACCCGTTCCCGTGGATGAGTGAAATCATGGATTTGAAGAAAGAGAAAAACTTCTTCGAAACCCGTGTGATCGAGTATCAGACCGGCGGTGCGCTGAGCTGGGATTGATTAAAAAACGGCCCCTTTCTGGGGCCGTGTTGTTTCACTTGTCGATATTTTTTATGCCCAATCAAACCATCAAGACCCCCTGCGTCGGCCTGTGCTCCACCGTTTACGGGGACCTGGTCTGCCGAGGCTGCAAGCGTTATCACCATGAAGTGATCCAGTGGAATGGCTACAACGCCGAGGAAAAGCAGGCGGTATGGCTGCGCCTTGAGCAGTTGCTGGTGCAGGTGATGGCCAGCAAGCTGGAAGTGTTCGACCCGCAGCGCCTGCGCCAGCAACTGGAAGACCGCAAGATTCGCTTTATGCCGCAACAGTCGCCGTATTGCTGGGCGTACCAGCTGATTGCCCGGGGCGCGCGGGTGATTTCCAGGCTGGACGCCTATGGGTTGGCGTTGTTGCCGGAGTTTCGCGAACGCAGCCTGGCGGATTTGCGCGATGCCATTGACCGGGAGTTTTTCCTGCTGTCCGAGGCGCATTACGAGCGGTATATCGCCCCGGGGTTTATACGCGAAGTGTTCGGTCAGCCCCTCATCGCCAGCAGCATGTGACCGTCGTAGCAGCTGCCGAGCGCCAGCGAGGCTGCGTCAGGCGCGCTGCCGATTCAAGCTCGAGTCTCGGCCTACGCAGCCTCGCCGGGGCTCGACAGCTACGGATTTACGCGGTGTTGTATCTACGGGGGGAATCAGCAGGTCCAGGAAGCTGCGCGATCCACCTGCAAGCCATACCGCTCAATCGCCTGCTGGCACACCTGCCGCTCAAGACTGCCCTGCTCCACCAACGCGGTAAGCGCCGCCAGCACGATGTGATGCCGATCCACCTCAAAGAAATCCCGCAGCGCCGCCCGTGTATCACTGCGACCGAACCCGTCGGTGCCGAGCACGGTGTAGCTGGAGTCCAGATAGGACGCAATCATCTGCGGTACTGCGCGTACGTAGTCGGACACGGCAACCACTGGCGCACCTGCCGGCAAGCAGTCATTCAGGTGACTGACGCGCTTGCCGGCCTGCGGATGCAGGCGGTTCCAGCGTTCCACTTCCCGCGCCTCCCGTGCCAGTTCGCTGAAACTGGTGACGCTGTACACCTCGCTCGCCACGTGCCAATCCTCAGCCAGTAACCGCGCGGCGGCCTGGGCTTCACGCAGCAAGGTGCCCGAACCGAGCAGGCGTACCCGGGCGTCGGCGGCGCCTTCCAGGCGATACAGGCCCTTGATGACCGCCGCCTCCACGCCTGCGGGCAGGCTTGGCTGCGGGTAGTTTTCGTTCATCAGGGTCACGTAGTAGAACTCGTCCACATCCTGTTCCAGCATCTGGCGCATGCCGTGGTCGAGGATCACCGCAAATTCCCCGGCAAACGCCGGATCGTAGGCGCGGCAGTTGGGCACGGTGGCGGCGGTGAGGTGGCTGCTGCCGTCCTGGTGCTGCAAGCCCTCACCGCCGAGTGTGGTCCGCCCGGCCGTGGCACCGAGCAGGAAGCCACGGGCGCGCTGGTCGGCGGCGGCCCAGATCAGGTCGCCGACGCGCTGGAAGCCGAACATCGAGTAATAGATGTAGAACGGCAGCATGCGCAGGCCATGCACCGAGTAACTGGTGGCCGCCGCGACCCAGGAACTGATGGCACTGGCCTCGCTGATGCCTTCTTCAAGAATCTGCCCGTCGGTGGCTTCGCGGTAGCTGAGGATCGAGCCGATGTCTTCCGGCTCATAACGCTGGCCGACACTGGAATAGATGCCGATCTGCTTGAACAGGTTGGCCATGCCGAAAGTGCGCGCCTCATCCGCCACGATGGGCACGATGCGCGGCCCGAGCGCCTTGTCCTTGAGCAGGTTGGTCAGCATGCGCACGAAGGCCATGGTGGTGGACATTTCCTTGCCGTCGGCCGCCGTGGCGAAACCGGCGTAACCGCTCACGGGCGGGACGTTCACCGGTGCCGCGGCCTGGCTACGGCTGGGCACATAACCGCCCAAGGCCGTGCGCCGCTGATGCAGGTAGCGCAACTCGAGGCTGTCATCCGTGGGTTTGAAGAAGCTCAGCGACTCGGCCTGTTCATCGCTCAGCGGCAACTGGAAACGGTTGCGGAAAGCGAGCAGCGCGTCGCGATCGAGCTTTTTCTGCTGGTGAGTGGTCATCTTGCCCTGCCCGGCCTCGCCCATGCCGAAGCCTTTTTTGGTCTGGGCCAGGATCACCGTGGGCTTGCCCTTGACCCGGCGCGCGGCATGATAGGCGGCGTGGATCTTGACCATGTCGTGGCCGCCACGCTTGAGGCGGTCGATCTGCTCATCGCTCATGCCCTTGACCAAGCTGGCCAGCGCCGCGCTCTGGCCGAAGAAGTGTTCGCGGTTGTAGGCCCCGTCCTTGGCAGCGAAGGTCTGGAATTGGCCGTCCACGGTGTTCGACAACGTGTTGACCAGGGAACCGTCGGCGTCCTTGGCGAGCAAGGCGTCCCAGTCCGACCCCCAGACCAGCTTGATCACGTTCCAGCCCGCCCCCGCGAACAATGCCTCCAGCTCGTCGATAATCCGCCCGTTGCCACGCACCGGGCCGTCGAGGCGTTGCAGGTTGCAGTTGACCACCCAGGTCAGGTTGTCGAGGCCTTCGCGCGCGGCCAGGGTCAGGGCCGACATGCTTTCCGGCTCGTCCATCTCGCCGTCGCCGAAGACACCCCACACGTGACGCTCGGCGGTGTCCTGCAGGCCGCGATGCTGCAGATAGCGCATGAAGCGCGCCTGGAAAATCGAACTGATGGGGCCAATGCCCATGGAACCGGTGGGGAACTGCCAGAAGTCAGGCATCAACCACGGGTGCGGGTAACTGCACAGCCCACTCGCCCCGGCCTTGGCGCCACCGAGTTCCTGGCGATAGTGGGCCAGGTCGTCCTCGCTCAAGCGCCCTTCAAGGAAGGCGCGCGCATAAATGCCGGGGGCCGAATGCGGCTGGTAGAACACCAGGTCGCCGCCAAAGTCGTGATTGCGGGCGCGGAAAAAGTGATTGAAGCCCACCTCGAACAAATCCGCCGCACTGGCGTAACTGGCAATGTGGCCACCGAGCTCGCCATAGGCCTGGTTGGCCCGCACCACCATGGCCAGGGCGTTCCAGCGTACCAGTGAGGCCAGGCGCTCTTCGGTGGCCAGGTCGCCGGGAAACGCCGGTTGCTGCTCGACGCTGATGCTATTGATGTAGGGCGTACCGTGGCGGGGTTTCCAGTCGATGTGCGGAGCGCTGGCATCGCGGGCCAGCAGATCGAGGATCTGGCGTGCGCGCTCAGGGCCGGCATTGGCTACCAGCGACGCCAGCGCGTCGCGCCATTCGTCTAGCTCTGGTTGATCCAGGGCTGTGTGATTCACTGCACTCGCGAAACCGTTCATGGGCACCTCCGGGCTTTTTTTCCAGTTTATGTCGGCGCTTGAGGATTTTTTGCCTGTTATCAGGCGCGGTTTACAGAATTTTGAGCATGAATCACTGCCCATGGGCTTTTTCCCAGCACGTTGTGCTCAAACAACCCGAAACCTCACCAGTGTGTTTAAAATGCCGCCCGCTCAATGACCGACGCTCAACGATGAACCCAGACGCACTCGCTACCCTGCACGCCCACCTGCTCACCGCCCTGGCCAGCCCGCCGGCTGAAACCCGGCGCCTGTTCCATGGCCGTGGCCGCTGCTGGCCGGGCCTGGAGCAATTGACCGTGGACTGGCTGCAAGGCGTGGTGCTGGTCGCGCTGTTCAAAGAGCCCGAAGCGCCCCATCTGGAGGGGTTGAAACAGCTGTTGATCGACTTCGACTGGGCCCGATCCGGCGCCCACAGCGTGGCGCTGCAACACCGCTACCTGCCGCAAAGCACCACGGAATGGCTGGTGGGCGCAGCCATCGACGAGCTGACCATCACCGAAGGCGGCCTGCGTTACCTGATCGACCTGGGCAAAAAGCAGAACAGCGGGCTGTTCCTCGACATGCGCTACGGCCGCAACTGGGTGCGCGAACAGGCCAAGGGCCAGCGCGTGCTCAACCTGTTTGCCTACACCTGCGGCTTCTCGGTCGCGGCCATCGAGGGCGGCGCCAGCCACGTGGTGAACCTGGACATGGCCCGTGGCGCCCTGAGCCGCGGCCGCGATAACCACCGCCTGAACGGTCATGACCTGAGCAAGGTCACCTTCCTCGGCCACGACCTGTTCAAATCCTGGGCCAAGGTCACCCACAGCGGCCCCTACGACCTGGTGATCATCGACCCACCGTCCTTCCAGAAAGGCAGCTTCCTGCTGACCAAGGACTACCAGCGCGTACTGCGTCGCCTGCCGGATTTGCTCACGGCCCAGGGCACTGTCCTGGCGTGCATGAACGACCCGGCCTTCGGCGAAGACTTCCTGATCGACGGCGTCACCCGCGAAGCACCGGGCCTGCGCTTTATTGAACGGCTGCAAAACCCGCCGGAATTTCCGGATATCGACGCGCAAAGCGGACTGAAGGCACTGGTGTTTCGCCAAGGCTGATGCCGAAACGTCCTACGCTTGCTACGCTATGTGATGCGCCGGGCGGTGAACCTTATGACCCCCTTCCCGGTCGATACCTGCATTCCCCGGCCAGACTCGACAGCGTCACGTTGTCGGCTGCCCCGTTTCACCTTTTGGAGAACCGCCCGTGATATCGACCCTGCATGTAGCCAGAATCAAAGCCTGGGGCGCCCACGGCTTTACCGCCACCGGTGTGGTATTGGCCTTCCTGGCCACCCTGGCGCTGCTGGAAAACTCACCCAAGGCCTGCCTGCTCTGGCTGGGCCTGGCCCTGGTAGTAGACGGCGTCGATGGTTCCCTGGCGCGACGGGTGAATGTCAGCACGGTATTGCCCAGCTTTGACGGCTCGGTACTGGACCTGGTGATCGATTACCTCACCTATGTGTTTATTCCGGCACTGTTTATCTACCGCTATATCGACCTGCCGGACTTTACCCACCTGTTCACCGTGTCGGTGATCCTGGTGTCATCGCTGTTCTGCTTCTGCAACGTGAACATGAAGAGCAAAGACAACTACTTCGTCGGCTTCCCCGCCGCCTGGAACGTGGTGGCCTTGTGCGTATACATCATCCAGCCGGACGCCTGGGTCACCTTGCTGACCGTGATCGGCCTGGCCCTGCTGACCGTGACGCCGATGAAGTTCCTGCACCCGTTCCGGGTCAAGCGCTTCATGCCGATCAATATCGCAGTGACCACCATCTGGTTGCTCTGCAGCTTTTTGATGGTGGTGGATTATCCCAACACCAACCCGTGGACGTTTGGGTTGTGGTCGGTGATGTCGGCGTATTTCCTCGGGATTTGTGTGTGGCGCACGGCGCTGGAGTGGATGGGGACTCACAAATAGGCAACTGACACACCGTGGGCAAAATGTGGGAGGGGGCTTGCTCCCGATGGCGGCCTGACAGCCGACCAGGATGTTGGCGTGGAATGAGTACATATCCGTTGCTGCGGTAACGGCCACTTATGGTTACGCCCTTACGGCGTGTCACTTTTGGAAAAGCGCCAAAAGTAACCAAAAACGCTTCGCCCCACCACTCGGTACCTCGCCTAGGCTCGGTATGCCCGAACGAAGGCTTTGGAGCGTGGGTAACCCGGCAGGACGCCGGGTTAGCCGCGCTGGGCCAAGGATGGCCCATCGCGGCGGCCCACGCTCCAAAGCCGGAG